>NZ_JAJDFX010000001.1 GCF_024704385.1 Cellulomonas sp. P24 | reverse complement strand
AGGAGGGGCAGTTCCTCGCGCCGCGACCTACGGACTCGAAGGCCGCGCCCAGGCCGACCGAGCTTCCAGGGTGACAGACGCCCACTTCGGGCGTCCGGGGAGAGTGTTCTGCCCGTGGTCGGCCGCCTGCCCCAGGCCGGCGCGACGAGCCCGCGCTGGCGATCGCCACCCACGCCTCGCCGGCCTGTGTCATCGGGTGCAGCTCGCCCTCCGCGTCGGGCCTGGCGGGAGCGGCCACCGCCGAGCTGGGGACGACCTCTTCGGGATGGATCGCCGGACGTCGGGACCAGGTCCATCTCACCCGACCGAGCTTTCTCCGTGTGAGCGCGCCGGCGAGCCGCCATTGCCCGACGACGCGGCCACCGGCACGGTCCCGAGCGTGCTGGACGTCGGTTGGCAGCTGGGCAGTTGCGCGCGACTCACGGCTGGTTGCTTGCCACCGTGGACGCAGCGCCGCAGCTCGTATTCGCCGGCACACAGCCACCGTGCCGGGGCTCCGTCGCCTGGAGATCGCCCTCACCCTGCTCGATCCAACTGACCGGTTGTCGTGGTGCGCGGCCTGGACCCGCGCTGATGGCCACCTGCGCTGACAGCCGCGATGGGCACCGCTACGCGGGACCAGCACCGCACCGGGCGGTGGGTCGCGGTCCCGCACGACAAGCGGCTCGCCCTGCGCGGTATCGACTCCGCGCCGCTGCCACCGGCGCTCGTCACGGCCGCGCGCGACGTCTTGCGCCACGTGAGCGCTGCCGGACATCCACAGAAGGGAAGCTCATGAGCATCCTCGCCGCGCACAGTCTCGGCACCGCCATGCGCGCCGTCTGCCCGGTGGCGCCGCCCGGCGCCCAGGCCTACGCGGACCAGATGACCGGCTACGTGATGTGGGGGGTGCTCATCCTGCTGGGCATCGGCGTGATCGTCGGGCTCGGGGCGATCGTCGGCGGGCGGGGTGTTCTCGCTGCCGCATGCCAGCAAGGCCGGCATCGTCTCGCTGGTCATGATGTTCATCTCCGGAATCGCGTACATGGTGGTCCCGCCGATGGTCGCGGGTATCACCGGCGCGGGCTGCGTGTGATGTCGGCGCTTCCCGACGAGACCCCGCAGTGGGGCAGGCGAAGGCTCCTCGCCATCGTCGTCACTTTGGTCCTCGTCGTCGTGAGCGGCCTGGTCGGGCTGGTCTACGCCGTGCACGGCGCCGTCGCGTCCAGGGGCAACGGGGACGATCGCGCCGCGGTGGTCGTCGACGCGCTGCCGAGCGGGCCAGCCCGCCGGGACGCCATCGCCGCTGCGCCGATGCTGCGGGTGACCCCGCACGACTCCGCGCGGCGGCACCCCGGCCGCCAGCCCGGCGCCGACGATCGTGGTGCCCGCGGCGACGAGTCTTGGCCCTGCGGAGGTCCCGACGGGGTTCGATCGCACCCCGAGGGTGCGGTCGGCCAGCTCGCCGCGATAGCGACGACGGTTCTGCAGAGCATGTCGATCCCGCAGGTGCGAGCCGCGCACGAGCACTGGTCCGCGCCCGGGGCGCCGGGAGTCGAGGAGTGGGCGCTGATGGCCGCGGTCCAGGCCCTCCTGGCCAGCGAGGCCGGGCGGCACATCGACGCACCCGGCACCTCGGTGGTCACCGTCCCTGTGGCCGCGCAGATCAAGGGCAGCGACGAGGATGACTGGGTGGTGGCCTGCGTGCTGCTCGACGTCACGGTCACCGTCGTGACGGAAGCTCGCGCGGCGTACGGGTACTGCGAACGCCCGCAGTGGGCCGCCGACCGCTGGGTCATCGCGCCCGGTGCGTCCCCGGCGCCCGCGCCATCGACCTGGCCTGGGACCGATCTCGCCGCCGCCGCCGGGTGGCGCACCTGGACGACGAGCGCGGCGAAGTGAGGTCGGTATGAACTGGTCGGACTACCTCAACCCCTTCGCTGCCCTGGGCAACGCTGCCGCCAGTGTCGTCGCCGACGGGTGGACCGCCGCGATGCTGGGCATCTGGAATGCCGGGCTGTGGCTGCTCAAGCTCGCCCTCACCATCGAGGACGCGTTCCTCGTGCCCGACCTGAGCGCCGGCGGCCCGATGCGGGACCTCTACGGCGCGACGTTCTGGATCGCCGGCGCCGTGGTGCTGTTGCTGTTCCTGGTGCAGCTCGGCATCGCCGGGGTGCGCCGCGACGGGCAGAGCGTGGGCCGGGTGCTGCTCGGGGTAGGCCAGTTCGGAGCGGTGTGGGTGATGTGGATCGTCTTCGCCGTCGCGATCCTCGCCGCCGCCGGGGGACTCACGAGGGCGCTGACGCAGTCGCTGCTCGGCGTCGACTCAATGTCGGCGTGGCAGCCGTGGACGGGGTTCTCGACCGCGGACCTCACGGACGGCACCGTCGCGACGGTCCTCGGGGTTCTGGGGATCTTCGTCGTGTTCGCGGCCGTGGCGCACTTGCTGGTCATGCTCGCCCGCGCGGCCGCGCTCATGGTGCTGGCCGCCACCAATCCGGTGTCCGCGGCCGGGCTCGTCTGGGACGGCGGACGGTCCTGGTTCTGGAAGACGTTCCGCTGGTTCCTGGCCGCCGCGTTCACGCCCGTCCTGATGGTCCTGATGCTTGGTCTGGGCGTGAAGGCGACCAGCGGCGTGGCCTTGTCGATGACCGACTCCCTGCAGACGGCGATCGGCACTGCCGTCCCGGGCGTCGTGCTGGATCTTCGTCGGCAGCTTCGCGCCGCTGGCGCTGTTCAAGCTGCTCGCGTTCGTCGACCCCGGGACGAGCTCCGGCTCGGCCATGCGCGCCGGGCTGGCCGCCCAGGGCGGCTGGCAAGGAGTCCTGAACGGGCGGGCGGACGGCGCCAACACCTCGGATGCAGCCTCCAGCAGCGACGCCTCCGGGCAGTCCGGAGGGGGAGGCCGACACGGAGGCGGCCACGAACGACCGGTTTGCTCGCTCGGCGGGCGGCTTTCTCGGCGCCCTCGGCGCGGGCGGTCAGGTGCTGGCGCAGGGCTGGGGCATGGCGCAGGGCCTGGGGAGCCAGGGTGCCGCCCTCGGTGCGGACCTGACGAATCAGATGGGCGTCGGCCACAACACCTACATCCCGGACTTCTTCCGGCAGCCGCTCCCGGCCCGGTCAACAGGGACGCTCGCGCGACGAGGACACCCCGGACATCAATGGCTCGGGGCCCGACGACGATGCCGGCTTCGGTCCCAGCCCGAGCGCCACCGGGAAGCCCCCGGTCGGCGGATCCCCGACGGCCGGCGCCGCCGGCGGTGCCGGAGGCGGCGCAGCCGCAGCGCCCGAGGCAGCCGTCGCCGCGGTCGTCGTCTGAGAGAGGAGACTGCCCGTGAGCCAGGTCTACAGCGAGTACTCCCGAGCCAGGATCGGCTGGTTCCCGTTCGGGCTCACAGGCTGGCAGGCGGCCGTGCTGGCCGTCTGCGTCCTGCCTGTCCTCTGGGCGTTGAGCCGACGAGCGTGGGCGTCGGCGGCCGTCCTTCTCCTGGTCGCCGGCGTGGTCGCCGTGGTGACTGTCGTCCCGGTGCGGGGCCGCTCGGCCCTGGGCTGGCTGCTGGCCAGCACGGCCGTCGCGATCGGCGGGCTCGGCGGTTGGACCCGGTTTCGCTCCCAGGCCTCGCGCGGGCAGGCCGACGACCTCGGAGGCGTCGATCTGCCGGGGTCGCTGACCGGCGTCGAGATCCACGAGGGGCCGCCCGTCGGCCTGAACGCCGCGCGGGTAGCCCTGATCCAGAACCACGTCGCGCGCACCTGGGCGGCGACGGCGGCGATCGTCCACCCGGGTATCGGCATGCGCGGGGTCGACGACCGGGCGCGGATGGCCAAGGGCCTGGCCGACCTGATCGACCAGGCGGGACGCACCGAGCTGATCGACGAGGTCCTGCTCTTGGTGCGCACGGTCCCCGAGGACGGCGCCGAGCGCGACGAGTGGATCCGCCGTCACCGCCGCCCCGACGGGCCGGCGCAGGTCCGGGCGATCAACGACGACCTGCAGCGCGTCCTGACGCAGGCGTCGGTCCGCACTCAGGCGTTCGTGACGATCGTCGTGCCCGAGACCCGGATCGGGAAGGCGGCCCGAGAGGCCGGCCGTGGGGTCGAGGGACGCGCCCAGGTCATGTACGGGCTCATGGCCGAGGTCGAGGCCCAGCTCAAGGGCGGCCTCGGCGCGGTAGCCGTGACCTGGCTGACGAGCCCCGAGCTCGCCGTGGCGTGCCGCACCGGGTTCGCCCCCGGTGACCGCGCCGGGATCGTCGACGCGCTCCTCGCTGCGGCAAACGGCGAGGACGTCACCGCGGACGTCCCGTGGGCCATGGCCGGCCCATCGGGCGCCGACGTTGTCGCCCGGCACTACAGCCACGACGCGTGGAACTCGATCAGCGCCACCATCAAGCTCCCGGTCAAGGGCGCCGTCCTGGGTGCGCTCGCTCCGGTCCTGACCCCGACCGAGCCGGGGGAGCGGCGCAGCTTCCTCGTCGCCTTCCCGATCCTGAGCCAGGCCAAGGCCGCTCGGCAGACGGCGTCGCGCGAGTGGGCCGCCGACATGGGTCAGGGGTTGCGGGAGCGGGCCCGGATGCGCTCGACGACGAAGATGCACGACGCGGCCGCGCAGGTGCGATCCCTGGAGATCAAGCAGGCCCGCGGCAGCGCGGTCACCCGCCCGTACGCGGTGTGTACGGTCACCGTGCCCAAGACAGTGCGCGTCGCCGAGTATGGGCGCCGCCTGGACGCAGCGATCCGCCGCGCCGGGTTCGCCCCGCTGCGCCTGGACGTCAGCCACGACATTGCGTTCGCCGCCTCCGTCGTGCCGCTCGGCGTGAGCCTGACGCGGACGGGGGACGCGTGAGCCCCCGGCCGGCAACGACGGGCAGGGACGTCTCCCGGCTCCTCGCCGACTTCGGGCACGACCTGCCCGCCGCTCTCGCTACGCCGCCCGCCGCCTCGCCCGACAGGCTATTCCGGCACGTGCGGGCGCGCGGCGACCGACGACGAGGCCTAGGCTGGGCACCCGCGTCGGCGCCGGTGGTGTCCTACCAGATGACCTCCGACCAGGCCGGGGCGTTCTGGCCGTTCGTCGCCGGCCCCGGGCTGCCACAGACCGGGGCTCAGATGGGCGCCGACACGATGTCGGGCACCGCGTTCTACGCCGACCCGATCGGCTGGGTGCTGCGCGACGACATCCCCGTCACCAACGCCAACGTCATCACCATGGGCAAGCCCGGCACCGGAAAGTCCGCCACCACGAAGGCGTTCGCCCTGCGCATGACCGACTTCGGCTACCGCATCCTCATCCTCGGCGACCCGAAGGACGAGTACGAGCCGCTGTGCCGATTCTTCGGCGTCGACCCCATCGCCCTCGGCCCCGGCATGCCGGCACGGGTGAACCCGCTGGCGTTCGGACCCTCGGCGACGGCTGGGACCGGCTGAACGCCCGGCAGGCACAGCAGCGCGCCGCAATCGTCTTCTCCCGCTGGCTGACGCTCGTCCGCGGCCTCGTCGGCAGCCAGCGGATCGGCGAGCAACGCGTCCCATTCGGCCCCTCCGAGGAGGTGATCGTCAAGACCGCACTGCGCGACCTCACCGGCTACGCGCACGCCTCATCGACCCTCACCGAGACGACGATCCCGCAGCTGTGGCACCACCTCGACGAGCCCAGCGACACCCTCGTCGACCAGTGCCGCTTCGCCACCCGCCAGCAGTTCCTCGACGAGAGCCGCCTGCTGCGCGACGCCCTGGGCCAACTCGTCTCCGGGGCCCTGGCCGGCCTGTTCGACGACCACACGAACATCGCCGTCGACTGGACCGCCCCCATCCAGTCCCTGTCGCTGTCGCGGCTGAGCCCGCTGGGCGACGAGGCGATCGGCATCGCCCTGCTCGCGCTGAACTCCTGGGGCCGGGGCATGCGCGAGATCGCCCCGCCGGGGGACCTGCGCGTCGTCGTGCGCGACGAGGTGTGGAAGATCATGCGCCTGGGCGTGGACGCCGTGAAGTCGCTGGACGAGGACTTCCGCCTGTCGCGGGGCGTGGCCGGCAAGGGCGGTGACATCCAGTGGGCCAACGCGCACAAGCCGTCCGACATGCTCACCGTCGGTGACGTCGGCTCCCAGGCCGCGAACATCGCCCGGGACCTCATGCACCTCGCCGACATCAAGATCCTGCACGGCCAGAAGCCCGAGATCGCCCGCGACCTGGACGCGATGCTCGGCCTTGGCCCGCAGGCGACCGCGGCGATCACCGGGTGGGCGATGCAGCGCAAGGGCCGGGCGCTGTGGATGGTCGGCGAGCACCCGTACAAGGTCGAGACGCGGCTGCACCCGGTCGAGCAGCAGCTGACGTGGACCAACGAGGCCATCGCCGGGGCGGCGTAGGTCATGAAGGTCCTCGCAACCGGGATCGTGGTGGCCCTCGTCATGCCGGTCGCGCTGGTTCTGATGGGCGCGGCGGCGATCGTGTCCACCGTCTCCGGCGGGGCCGTCCAGGCGGCCTGCACGGTCTCCGACGCAGCCTCGGCCAAGGCGGTCGTCCTCACCGACGGTGATCCGGCCGGCGAGGGTGGGCTCGGCTTCGAGCTGCCGGCACCGGGCACACCTCGCCTGGCGTCGCTGCGCAACCCGGCCGCGACCATCCCCGACGCCGTCAAGGTGCTCTACCTCGCTGCCTCCGACCGGTACCACCTGCCCTGGACCCTGCTGGCGGGCGTCGGCATGGAGGAGACCGCCCACGGGCGCACCCGCGCGACGAGTTCAGCCGGCGCGCAGGGGCTCATGCAGTTCATGCCCGAAAGCTGGGCCCGGTACGGCGTCGACGGATCCGGCGACGGGCGCGCGAACATCGGCAACGACGCCGACTCGGTGATGAGCGCGGCGAACTACCTGACCGCGTCGGGGGTCACCGCCGGCGTCGACGGCGTGCGACGAGCGTTGTTCGCGTACAACCACGCCGACTGGTACGTGAACGACGTCCTGTACTACGCCGCCGCGTACGGGGGAGGGGTAGTCGCGGGCGACCCGTCCGACTGCGGCATCGGCGGCGTCGGCAACCCCGCCCTGCCCGAGCTGCCGAACCAGCAGATCGCGACCGTCCTGGCGTTCGCCACCGCCCAGCTCGGCGAGCCGTACGTCTACGGCGCCAACGGGCCCTCCGCATGGGACTGCTCGGCGTTCACCCGGGCCGCGTTCGCGCAGATCGGCATCACCCTGCCGCGCACTGCCGCTGCCCAGCAGAACTGGGTCGCGCAAGGCAACGGCTACCGGGTGCCGCTCGGCCAGGAGCGGCCCGGTGACCTGATCTTCACCGACAGCTACCTCGGCCCCAACCGCGTCGGCCACGTGATGATCGTCTTCGACCCCGCTGAGCAGCTCACCATCGAGGCCGGCGGATCACGCGTCGGCCACTACGACTACGGCCACTGGACCGACCATCACCTGTTCTCGATCTGGCGGGTCGGGGCTGCGACGTGATGCCTTTTAACAACGACTCCGATCTCGGTGAGCGTCCTCCGCGGCGGGAAGGTCTGCGTCGACCACGTCGGCCACAAGTTGTACTTGCCCGTCCAGGCCACGCGCCCAGGCACGCCCGCGGCGCGAGGCGGTTGCCGTGCACACCGGTCGGCCTCGTCCGGGTGGTGCGTCCATACGACAGAGCCCGACAGCGAGGCGACGGCCGGCCGCGATCCGCAACCGATATCCTGAACGTGACGCCGACCAACCCTGGTCACGGCGCCGAAAGCTGCGGAGGAGGTGACGGCGTGGCGACCAATGACCAGCTCAAAGCACTGGTGAAGAGCCACGCCGATGGTGACGACTCAGTTCTACGCGGTCGCGATGCAGGTGGCCGCCAAGGCTGCTCGCGCCGGGCAGTCGAGGTTTGCGCAGGAGCTGCGCGACCTCGTCGACGAACTACGCAAGCGAACAACGTCGCAGGCGCGGGTTGCTGCCGTGGTGCCCTTCGCGCGCCCACGCGGGGAGCTGGGCTCTCTGCTGACTGTCAGCTATCCCGAGGCACGCTTGGCGGACCTTGTGCTGTCCGCAGCGTTGACCGAGCGGCTGAGGCACGTCCTGCTCGAACAACGTCAACGGGACATGCTCGCCCGGCACGGGCTGCACCCGGCACGCAGGCTGCTGTTGATCGGCCCGCCCGGCACGGGGAAGACCTCGACGGCGCGAGTCATCGCAGGCGAGCTCGGGCTTCCGCTGTTCGCGATCCGGCTCGACACCATCATCACGAAGTACATGGGCGAGACAGCCGCGAAGCTGCGCCTGATATTCGACGCCCTCGTCGAGACCCGGGGGTGTACCTGTTCGACGAGGTCGACGCGCTCGCCGGCGACCGAGCTGCCCCCAACGACGTCGGCGAAATCCGCCGCGTGCTGAACTCGTTCCTGCAGTTCCTGGAAGAGGACACGTCCGAGAGCGTCATCGTGGCCGCCACCAACCACCCGCAGCTGCTGGACAACGCCCTGTATCGGCGATTCGACACGATCATGGATTTCGCGCTTCCCGATGACGAGAGCATCAGAGCGGTCATCGGCAACCGACTGGCGTCCTTCCATGCTGGCAACGTCAGCTGGCCCCGGTAGTCCCGGCGGCGCGCGGGCTTAGCCACGCGGAGATCGCCACGGCGACCGAGAACGCTGCCAAGCGCAAAGTCCTCAACGGGCGGACCCGCATCCCGACTGGAGATCTGGTCGCAGCACTGGCGCAACCGGCGACGCCACGGAGTCGTTCACCCGCGAGCTCGAGCAAGCGTTCACCGCCCCGCCCGATGAGCCTGAGACGGAAGGCAACTACGTCACATTCCAGTCGTTCCTGGGCCTTGAGCTGGCCCTGGAGAGCCTGGACCCGCAACGAGCGGGGGACCAACCCGAACTTGTAGCTGTGCGACAGGACGAGAGGGAAAGCGGCAGCGTTCAAGTCGCGACCGTGTACATCCCGGACGGCAAGAAGGAGTACTTCGCCAAGCGCCTGACCGCGTACGTCGAGACGGCCAGCACAGATGGAGCGCGCAACGCCACGCTCGTCGATGGAATCCAGTCGATCCGCCGAGCCACCACCCGAGAGCTCTGGACAGACCCGGAGGACCCTACCCCAGCGAGGCGTCGCAGACGTTCTGGTGGGAAGTGTGGCTCCGCAGACGCGACGGGCACTCGCGTGACCGATTCGCCGCTTTCACTGCGCGATTTCAGCTGCGAACAAGCGAGCACTACCTGGGCTTCGGGGACAGGACCGTCGTGCTCCTGCACGCGACCGCCGACCAACTGGCCTCGGCGTTCGAAGCGCTCGACGACATTGTCCGAGTTGAGGGACCGCACGACGTCGCCAACCTGCTGGCTGAGCTCCCTGCCATGGAGCAGGCCGACTGGGTCGAAGATCTACGCAACCGCTTGCGGGCAGCCGACGCTAACGCACCAGTGGTATGCCTGCTGGACACCGGAATCCAGGCCGGACACCCTCTGCTCGTCGACTCGATCAACGAGAGCGATCTGCATGTGGCCGACCCGCGCTGGCGGGTGCAGCCCCTCCACCCCCACGGCACCGAGATGGCCGGGCTGGCGCTGTACGGCGACCTGCACGGCGCGATCGTCAGCACCCAACCAGTCAGACTGCGCCACGGCCTCGAGTCGGTGAAGTTCCTGCCCGACCACGGGGACAACGACCGCGACCTGTACGGCGCGATGATCGCGCGATCGGTGGACCTGCCCGAGATTCAGTCCGCCGATCGCACTCGAGTGTTCATGCTGGCAGTCACCGCGCCGCGCCCGGTCTCATCGACGGCCGAAGCGGATCCGGCCGAACACACCGACGCAGGACGACCGACGTCGTGGTCGGCAACCATCGACGCACTGTCGTTCGGCCGTGCGATCGACGACACCGACCCGAAGTTCACCTACCTGGATCGCGACGAGCCGCGCAGACCGCGCCTGTTTGTGGTCTCCGCCGGCAACATCCGCGATCTCGCTGCGACTGACGATCACCTTGATCGAAGCGATGTCGAACCGGTCGAGGACCCTGCGCAGGCGTGGAACGCGCTGACCGTCGGCGCCTACTCCGAGCAGGACGACATGTCCGGTGCACCAGCCGACTTCGCCGGCTACGCGCCAATCGCGCAGCGCGGCGAGCTCGCCGGTCAGCCGTACCTCGGTCGTCTTTGATCGCAAGAAGTGGCCCTTCAAGCCTGAGGTGGTCGCCGACGGGGGCAACGTCGCCGCTTCACCGGACAAGACCGGCGTGGACACCCTCCTAACCTCGCGCTGCTCACGACGCGGCTCCAGCGCCCCGGGGAGGGGTTCTTCACCACCACCCGGGACACGTCGGCCGCCACAGCGCAGGTCGCCGCTATCGCAGCGGACATCCAGGCGGCCTACCCGACACTCCGCCCTGAGACCGTCCGGGCCTTGATCGTCCACTCGGCCGAGTGGACACCGGCTATGAGCGTCCGCCTGGATGCTGCAACCACGATGGGTCGCCGGGTGAGCCTCCTACGCCGTTACGGCATGGGTGTACCCAACGCTGGCCGGGCGCTGCGCAGCGCAGCCGACGCACTGACGCTCATCGCCGAGGCGCGTATTCACCCGTACGAACGAGACGGCGCTAGCAACGCCGGCAAGGTCCGCGAGATGAACCTGCATGACCTGCCGTGGCCGGTGCAGGAACTTGAGAATCTTGGCGAGACCCAGGTACGGCTGCGCATCACGCTGTCCTACTTCGTGGAGCCCAACCCTCAAGCCGCGGCTGGACCGGGCGGTATATCTACCCTTCGCACGGGCTTCGATTCGCGACCCGGCGTCCTGAGGAGAGCGTCGAGTCATTCCGTGAGCGCATCAACACGCGCGCACGGCAAGACGGCCAGCGTCCGCCGGGCCTCGACACCGAACAGGGCTGGACATTCGGGAGCAACCAGCAGCAGGCACCAGGCTCCTGCACACGGACATCTGGCGAGGAACAGCGGCCGCGCTGGCGAGCAAGGGAGCCATCGCCGTCTATCCGGTCGCCGGCTGGTGGAAGAACCGGGGAACGTACGATCAGAGCCTGGGGGTCGACTACTCGCTCGTCGTGAGCATCGAGTCGCCTGAGGTCGAGGTCGACCTGTGGACGCCAGTTGCACAGGTGGTCGGCACCGTCGTTGAGATCACATCCTGACCTCGCCGCAGGACATCGGCAGGCTCGACGCGGCGCGACGGAGCCGTGTTCGGCGAGCCACCGACGTTGCGGGCGGGCAGCGGCTGCTGACCCGTCGGGTTCGCGTGCCTCCTCGCGGGCGGTTCTACGGCGGCCGCGACTATGAACCGGTCCTGCGTATCCAGAACTGGAGCGACTGAGCGAAGAGTAGGAGGCGCCCGCTCCGACGCCCCGTGAGCACCGACCGAGCCTGTGCAGCCTTTGGGAGGCAGAGGTGGCACATGCAGCGATCACGTCGCACGACGCCGTACCCGTTCACCTGGGAGATCCCGGTGGCGACCTTGCTGACTGTGCTTCTGGCTCTTGTCTTGGGCCTGCAAGCCGGACGGTCGCTCGCGAACCTCGTGGCCGGCAATGGATGGGTGTTCGTCGACCGCCTGGCGCTGTTCACCACCCTCGCCCCGCTCCTGGGCGGGCAGGCCGGTGCCGGTCTGCCCGCCGTAGGTCACCCCGCGACGTCCGGGCTGCTGTGGGCATGCGTCGCCGTCGTCGAACTCCTCGTCGTCCTGGTGATCGGCTGGGCGGTGAAGCTCGGGCTCGACCGCTGGGGACCGGCCCGCCTGCGTGGCATGGCCACCGCGGCGGAGGCCGAGGCGCTGCTTGGCCGGACCCGGCTGCGTCGGCACGCCCGGGTGATCCGTCCGGACCTGTACGGCGCTCCGCGAGGCGGCCGCCGATGACGCACCGTCACCGACGACTGCACCCCACCGACGTCGGCTGGAGGCTCGGCAGGGCGAGCGAGCCTCGCGGGGGCGAGCTGTGGGTGCCGTGGGACCGCACCGCGGGCGTGATCGGCCCGCAGGGCTCGGGCAAGACCCTGGACCTGCTCGTGCCCGCGCTCCTCGACGCGCCCGGAGCCGCGATGGCGACCCTCACCAAGGTGGACGACCTGCTGCTGTCGTTCGGCCCGCGGTCCACCGGCGGCCGCCCGTGCGTCGTGCTCGACCCGTTCGGCCTCGTGCCTGGCCTACCGGAGGTGGTGTGGGACCCGATCCGCGGCTGCGTCGACCCGCTCGTTGCCGAGCGCCGCGCGAAGGCGTTCACCGCAGGCACGGTCAAGGGCGCCGTCGCCGGCGGTCATGGCGACACCGCCGCGCGGTTCTACGCCGCCGAGGCCGCCAAGGTGCTTCAGGGCTTCTTCCACGCGGCCGCACTGACCGGCGGCAGCCTGGAGGACGTGCTGCGGTGGGTCGCCCGGCCGCTGGCCGCCACCCAGCCAAGCGAGATCCTGCGCGAACACCCGCACGCTGCGTCGTTCTGGGGCGGGCTGCTGCACGGCGCCCTGCACGGCGACGACCGCACCGCCGGTAACACCGTGACCACCATCCAGCAGGCCATGTCCCTGTTCTTCCAAGACGACATCCGACGCCGATGCGTGCCCCGCCCGGGTTACCCAGCCACAGCGATCGCGGACGTCATCGCGGCGCACGGCACCATCTACCTGCTCGGCCGTGAGGATCCCTACGCCTCCGCCTCGCCGCTCATGACTGCCTTCGCCGAGCACGTCCTCGATACCGCACTGGAGATCGCCAACGCCAGCTCATGGGGACGGCTGTGCCCGCCGTTCCACGCCGTGCTGGACGAGCTGCCCTCGACCGCGCCGCTGCCGACCCTGCGCACCCGCATGGCCAACGAGCGCGCTCTGGGCATTAGCTTCATCTGGGCCGCCCAGGCATGGCCCCAGCTGACAGCGATCTTCGGTGAGCAGGAGACCCGCACCCTGCTCGGGCTGACCAACACCCTGATCGTGTTCGGCGGATCGAAGGACGTCGCGTTCAACAAGGAGGTCTCGGACCTGCTCGGTCAGGTACGCGTAGCGCGCACCTCCCGGCAGAGCGGGCAGATGGCTGGTCGACAGATGTCTGGCGAGGACATCGCGATCCTCACCCCGGCCGAGGTGCGCCAGCTGACCGAGCGGCACGCACTGGTCCTCGCGGAGAACGGTGCGCCGATCATTGCCAAGTTGCATAGATGCATCGACGGCAAGGCGGGCCAGCGACTGCTGGCCGGCAAGGACGCTCTGCGAGTGGAGGTAGCCGCCTGCCACCGGGACCAGCTCAGCCCTGAGGCTCGTGCCGTCGCGGCACTCGCCGAGGCGCGACGCCGCGGCCTCGTCGATGATCGCGAGGACACTCGACCGTGAGCGACGAGGCTCCCACTCCTGCACCGAGCCAGGCGGCCCGGGCGATGATGAGTGCCTTCCCGCGAGCGGGCCGTCGGGTGGAGCACGCCTACGCCGAGCCTCGACCTGGCCGGGGGCGGCGGGATGCTCGAGCAGCAGAACGCTCTGGGGGACCCGCGCCTGCTGGCCCGCCCCTGGGATCCGGCGACATGCGTCGACCCTCAACTGCGGGCCGAGATCTGGCGCTGGCTCGAGCAGGTCGTCACCTGGCTCAACCATGAGTATGTGTGGGACGCCGACGCGATGATTCCGTCGTGCTGGCCCAGCCACCCCCACTTGGTGCACGAGCTCGCTGTCCTCGCCGACCTGCGCCGCCGAGCTGGCCTCGGGTTGACCGCCGACGGCCTTGAGGAGTGGCACAGGTACGCGCTGCCTGCCTTCGCCGACCGGATGCGCCAGCGGATGAGCCAGCATTGCCAAGAAGCCGGCCATCAGGCCTGGCCCGCGAAGAGTCGGCATGCGAGGCACACGGCTGAAGCGGCCGTGCAAGAACGAGCAGCCGTGCAGCACGCCGATCTCGGCACTCTGACCGCGCCCGCCGCAATGTCACCCACGCCGGTGTGGCACGGACGGTCGACACAGCCGCAACTCCAGATCATCGATGGCCCGGGGCCTGATCTCGAGACTTGAAAGTTCGCCGACGGATGGGGCTCCTCGCAGAATGGCGTCCTCGTCTGGACGCATGCCACCCAAGCGACAATCGACCCAGCGGGCTAAATCCACGCGATCTGCTCCGTTGAGGAACGGGATTGGCTCGGATTCGCCGGCGCCGTCGGCGTCGAGGGATACGGTGTTCGGGGGCAGGCGTCCACGCTTGCTGGGGTGTCAGACGTGTCGAGGGGGATCTGTGGCCAAGCGCGGCTTCTTCGCGGAGATGAACTATCAGGCGCAGCAGGCTGAGAAGCGGAGTAGGGCGCAGCAGGTAGCTAACGACCGGGCGCGTGCAAGCGCGGAGCGTGAGTTGGATCGCTCTCGAAAGGCCGCGGAGCGAGCGCGGTTGGCGGTCAGTCGTGCCTCGCTCGCGGATCAGAAGACTGCTGAGCGCGAGGCCGCGCGCCTCTACACCGAGTACAAGCTCGCCAAGGTTGCGTCACTGAATTCGGATCTGGCGAGGGTCTACGGAGAGATCGACGGCTTGCTGGCCTGGACTCTCGAGGTTGACGACCACATCGACCTGGAGAGTCTCAGGTCCACGGCGGAACATCCGCCGTTCGACGCCGGTGTTCTTGCCAACCCAACGCCGGCCATGCCGGAACTGGTTTACCCGACGGAGCCCGCCTACGTGGAACCGTCGGGTCCGAGCGCTCTAGGGGCAGCCTTCGGTGGCAAGAAGCGGCATCAGGAAGCAGTCGAGCGTGCGCGGTCCGGCTACGAGGCCGCACGTCTGAAGTGGCATGAGGAGGCGACGGCCCTGCACGCGGCCTACGTCGCGGCACAAGCGCGGCGTGAGGGCGTCGAACGGCGGCGGATCACGAGCCTCGCAGCCGCGGAATCAGCTTATGCGGAGGCTTGTCGACAGCGTGAAGCCGAAGTCGAGGCCCGCAATCAGGAGCTGGACACGTTCGTCAACGAGCTGGCATTCGACGTGGAGTCCGCGATCCAGCAGTACGTGGGGATTGTGCTGTCGAACTCGGTGTACCCGGAGGCGTTCCCTGTCCGCCACGACTATCAGTTCACGCTCGACACGCGCGAGCTCACGCTGACGGTGACTGTGCCGGAGCCGCCAACGCTCCCTGCAGTGAAGGAGTACAAGTATGTGAAGGCCAAGGACCTCATCGCGGCGACTCCCTTGCCGGTCAAGGCTCAGAAGGACCGCTACGCGGGCGCCGTGTGGCAGGTCGCGGTGCGCACGCTGCATGAGGTCTTCGAAGCCGACCGTGCGGGCAAGGTCCACTCCATTGCGCTGACCGTGGGTGTCGACCGGATCGCGCCCGCCACAGGAAGGCCGGAGAGCGTCCCTCTGGTGATCGTGTCGGCAGACCGAGAGTCCTTCAGCAACTTCGACCTGGAGAAGGTCGTGCCGCAGGCAACCCTGGCGCATCTGGGGGCCGCGGTGTCGAAGTCGCCTTTCGACGTCACACCAGCAGACACCAGCAGAGGTGTGCGAGCGCGGAGCGCCGAGTGAGGTACAACCCGCCTCCGGGTTGGCCGACCCCGCCGCCCGGTTGGGCGCCGCCGCCGGGATGGAAGCCCGACCCGTCCTGGCCAGACCTGCCCGTCGGTTGGCAGCTTTGGATACCGGCTGCAGGGCTCGACGACGAGCCTGGAACATCAGCCGGGGAGTCGCGCGTCGTCCCTTCGACAGCGATCGAAGCGAGTCTCGTCTCCGGGACCGCCCAGGACCCGCTGACTCAGCCGGACGCGGCTACGCTTCTGAGTCGCATCGCTGAGCTCGAGGTGGCCTTGACCGCTGCGCGGGCCAGCCGCGGGGAGGCCATCGAGTTGAGTGATCAGCGGGTGCTGCAGGACGTGGGCATCTACCGCTACCACCATCCGCTTGAGGACGCGGCCGCGTATAAGGACAGACTCCGGGACCTCGAAACTCAGATCGACTCGATCGTGAGGGTTGGCCAGCCTGTCTTGGCAGCGGACCGGTTCACCTTCGACGGATCCCTGGCCAAAGGCCGCAAGATGGTCGGCGACCTCTCCAAGTTGATGCTTCGCGCATACAACGCCGAGGCCGACAACTGCGTTCGATCACTGCGATCCGGGAACATCAGCACTGCGAAGAAGCGGCTCGAGGCCGCCGTTGCGGCGATCGAGAAGCTGGGCACGATCATGGAGATGCGGGTGAACCCGGCCTTCCACGCCCTGCGCCTGGCCGAACTGGAACTGACGGCGGACTTCCAGATGAAGGTGCAGGAGGAACGGGAACTCGCACGCGAGGAGCGCGAACAGTTGCGCGAGCAGCGCCGAGCGGAGCAGGAACTTGCGGCCGAGAGGGAACGCCTCGAGAAGGAGAAGTCCCACTACGTCATTGTCATGGCGTCGCTGCGTGCGAGCGGCGACGACGCGGCGGCGGACGAGTTGGCTGGCCGCCTCGCCCAGATCGACGAGGCAATCGAGGCGAACGACTACCGGATCGCCAACATCCGCGCCGGCTACGTCTACGTGATCTCCAACGTCGGCGCCTTCGGCCCAAACGTGGTGAAGATCGGCATGACGCGGCGCCTCGAGCCGCGAGATCGGATCCGGGAACTGGGCGACGCGTCCGTGCCGTTCCGTTTCGACGTACATGCGCTGTTCTTCTCCGAAGACGCCATCACGCTCGAGGGCGAACTGCATAGGGCGTTCGAAGACCGGCGGGTGAACTTCGTAAACGAACGTCGGGAGTTCTTCTTCGCGACACCCGACGAGGTTCGAGACCTCCTAGCCGCGAAGGTCGGGGGCCTGCTTGAGTTCACGGATGCCCCCGAAGCGCTGGAGTACTTCCAAAGTCGCAGTCGATGGCCCGCGGCGACACTCGGTTCGGGGCCCGTCGTCGTCGGCTAGCGCTGCTCACAGTGGTCTTCACCAGCGGCCGCCTACTGGCGCGCTCAACTCGACCATCCGCGGAACGTGGCTAGTGACGTGAGCGATGTTTCGACGGCCGCTCGAGCGCCGGACCGAGTCCGACGACGTGCCACCATCCGCAGTATCTACACCTCTCTGCCTTCGCCCCCTTGCGAACCCGAGAGGCGATCACGCTAGCTTCGACCTCGGTAGCGACAGCCGGGCGGGCCGTGGGGCATCTCACGCCTCTCATGCTGCGCACGCTATACAGCAGCACCGACACCACTCCTGAGCCGATCCGCTCTGGGAGGGGCTGGACGAACAAGCGACGGAGACGGCGTCAGCCGGCGGCGCGGATCCCGTGTTAACCCGCTGCTCGCAGGCGAGTCGTCAGCCTTGCGAGCGATGATGTCGATACGGCTCATCGCCGTGGTGTGCGTGTACGGGGTGTCTGGCGAGCGCGCAGCGCATGCCGATCAGCGGACGGCACCGGCTCCGCGTCGGGAGCGGCGATCGCTGCGGTGGACATGGCGCGGTCGCGTACCAACGACAGGCCGCCGATCTGTGCGCCGGCGGCGGTCCGAGGGTCGTGGGTCCATCGCTTGGCCGCCCGAGCCAGTTCGCGGCGAACCACGTGGTCCGGTACGCCAGTCGCCGTGGCGATGCGGACCGCGCCGAGATCCCAGCCTTCGGGTGAGCTGGCGGCGAGGACGATCACCGCTGCGCGCAGACCCGCGGTGCCATGGAGCGTGTGGAGGCGCTCCTGCACGAGCGCGTCGGCCAAAGGGAACGCCCGACTCAGTGCCACGTGGAGGTCGCCCGGGCCGGAGGTGGCTAGCAGGTCGGCGGGGTCGCTGCCGGCGCGCAGCACCACGGCGGCGGGGTTGATGCCGTGTGCGGTGAGGAGCCAATAGTCGCGTTGGGCGGCGATCTGGCCTGCGAGGTCGGCGTCGGTGGCGATGAGCGGTGTGACACCGACGCGGTGGGTGGCGGCAGCAAGTTCGGCGGCCTGTTCCTCGGTGAGCGATGTCCCGAGGGGGGCGACTCCGACGTAGGTGCCCTGGCCGGCGAGGGAGATGGCAAGGGCGTCCATGGGGCCTTCAGCGAGGACCGGCGCAGCTCCCTGGGCAAGGAGATCGCGGCGCACGGCGAAGAGCTGCGCACCTTGTGGAACAGCGGGGTGTCGGGGGTGTTGAGGTACTTCGGTCCGCCGGTCTGGTCGGTCGCGTCGGGGTGACGGCGGCCGACGAAGCCGAGGGGTTCGAGCTGGCCGTCGGCGGCGACGCGGGTGATCGGGAAGATCAGGCGATCGCGGAAGCGGTCGATGAGGCGACCGGTCCGCGCGACGCTGGCCAGGCCGGACTCGGTGAGCTCCAGGTCGGTGACGCCCTGGCGGCGCAGGTGATCGACGAGCCGGGTCCAACCGGCCGGGGCGTACCCGGGGAGCACGTACGGGTCGCCGGTCAGGTCGGTACGGAGCCGTTCGGCCAGGTAGGGCTGGGCCCAGGAACCGGGGAACTGGCGCACGTAGTAGTCGGTGGCCAGTCGGTTGAGCTCGAGGATGCGGGCAGGGCTGACCGGTGCCATGGCGGCGTCGAACTCACGGGACGCCTGGGCGTCAATCATCCGGTCGGTAGGCGGCAGTGTGGTGGCGTGGGCTCGCACAGCCGCCGCGAGGGTGAGGTAGGCCTCGACGATTGCAGGGTCGTCGAAGGGGTCCCTCGAGGCGGACTCGTCCGGTTCGGGCGCGAACGGGTCGTCGTAGGTCTGGTCAACCGCGGGCAGCAGGTGCCGCCACTCGTCGTCGGTGGGGGCGACGAGCGCGTGTTGCGGTTCGTCCTGCCCGAACGGGTCGACGTCGTCGCCACCGAGCGCGGGGGGTGGGCGCGTACCGGTCGGGATCGTCGATGACGGGGTCTATGAGGATGGAGATCCGCCAGACGAGCGCCTGGCACGGGTCGACGTCGTCGTCGGCGATCCGACCAACGAGCAGGTCCTCGACGGTGCTGCCGCGGGCGATCGCGTGGTCGACGGCGGTGACCAGGGCAGGCCACCACGGGCTCGCCTGCAACGTGTCGGCCGTGTCCTGGCCGACGAGGTCAGCGAGCCGGGGGTCCACGACGCGGCCAGGTGGTGGTCGGACTCGGCTCGCGCGGCCACCGCGGGAGACAGGCGACCGGTGATGCGCCACCACAGGGCACCTGCGGCGTGGTCGTCGGGAAGGGGGCCGTCGGCGAGGGCACGGCGGACGACCTGCGGGGCGTCGAGACTGGCGCGGGACAGGGCTGAGAGTCGCTCGGCGAGGACCGGTATGAACGGGTCCCGTGTGGTGTCGGTGATTGCGCGGTCGAGCAGGGGCTGCCACTGGCGAGGGCCGGGGTGTGGTGGGTGGCCAGGCGGGAGTCCAGTGCCTGCTGGTACCGGGCGGCGGCCTTGCCGAGTTGGGGAGCGCCGGTGGGGCGCCGGTCGCTGTCAGGCACCCCGGTGGCCGCGCGCCACACGGCGACGTCGACGAGGAGCTCGTCGTCGGGGCGACGCTGCCCGGTGCGGGCCCACTGCGGCGTCGACTGGTCCGATCGCGCCTGCTCGGTGACCTGTTGGGTGAGGTCGCGCACCTGTGCGGCGCGGGCTGCGAGGTACGGGCCCCACTGTGGGTCCTCGCACAAGGAGGCGGGGGATGCCGGGCAGCCAGGGCAGGGGTCCGGTGCCGGCGTTGCGCAGGCCGGTGTCGTCCAGCCGCCAGTCGAGCACGGCAGCGACGTCGTCCGCGGTGTCCAGCTCGCGTGCACCGGCCGTGGCGCGGAGGCGAAGGACGGGGTCGCCTCCTGGGCCGCGAGCAGGAGCAGGTGCGCGCGCAGAGTCGGCCACGCGGCGGCCTTGGTCAGCTCGGGCACGACGAGGTCCGCGGCGCTGTCCAGGCGAGCGACCTGCTCGGCGCCGAGCAGCTGTTCGGCGCCGACGTGCAGGGAGTCGACGTACCGGGCCGCCGCTTGGCCCAGCAGGGTGGCGGGGTCCTCGGCGACCCGGCGTGTGGTGTGGGCCGACTGCGCTGAATCGTCGCGGGCGAGGATGCGTTCGAGGAGGTCGGTCGCGGTGAGTGGGTGGACGTACTCGGGGCGGATGACGTTGTGCTCGTCGCCGTCGCCGACGACCTCGAGGTACAGGTGGTTGGCCGTCTTGCCGCGCGTCACCGCGGTGTAGGCGAGCTGCCGGGACTCCTGCCCGGTCAGGAGCGTGTGGCTGGTGTCCGCCGTGACGCCCTGGGCGGTGTGGATCGTCGTGGCGTAGCCGAGGTCGACCGAGGTGCGCACGTAGTCCGGGGGAGGTCGACGCTACATCGGCTGGTGGTGTGCCGGACGGTCAGCGCCCCGGTCGGGTGCACGGCGGTGACGTGCCACCGGTCACCGTTCTTGACCCAGTCAGTGCCGGTCACGCGCAGCTTCCGGTCGTTGGCCCGGGTCAGGACAGTGTCGCCGGCCGAGGCGGTCGACCCGTCGGCGAGGGGCACGGCGCGCTCCGGGGTCTGACCGTCGAGGCGGTGGGTGCGGGCGCGGTCGTTGAGCTCACCGACGAGTTCGCGGGTCGGGGCGAGCATGACGGCGTCGCGGCCGTTCTCGCGGTCGGTGCGCCAGGCGTCGAAGACGTCGTCGGTGAGGGTGGTGAGGTCCCCGACGTGAACCCGGCGCTGGTCGAGGTAGAAGCCGAGGGACTCGGGCAGTCCGTCGCGCAGGGCCAAGGAGGCGGCGCCCTCGGAGGGGTCGGCGAATCGCATCAGCTCGGTGAGGTGCAGGGCGCCGTAGGTGGCGCGCACGTCGCGCAGGACGCCGCCCGCGCCGATCGCGGACAGCTGCTGGTCGTCGCCGACGAGCCGCACCGACGCGCCGCGTGCGGTGACGAACTCGATCAGGCGGTCCAGGGAGAGGGTGTCGGCCATGCCGGCTTCGTCGACGACGACCAGGCTCGCCCGGCCGATGCGCCGCGCCCAGCCGGGCAGGTGCTCCGGATCGTGGTCCAGGTGCCACAGGAGCTTGGCCATGGTGTCGGTGCGGGCGGCGATGGCCTCACCCAGAACCGTCGCGGCAGTGGCGGACGGCGCGAGCCCGACGACGTCCCCGCCGCCAGCCGTCCACGCGGCGGCCAGGGCGCGCATCGCGGTCGTCTTGCCCGCTCCGGCGGGGGCGATCGCGAGTTGGACCCGTGCACCGGAAGTGGCCATCTCGGTGACAAGGGCTGCCTGCCCGGCGTTGAGCGGCAGGCCGTCGGCGGCGGACTGGGCGAGCGCCCGTTCGACCGCGGCGGATGTGACGCGGGTGCCGTCCCGCTCGCCGGCGTGGGCGACGATCCGTGCTTCGGCAGCGAGCAGGGCGGGGGGAGGTGTAGAGGGTCGACCCGGCGACCGTGTAGACGCTCGCGCCGTCACTGCGGCGCAGCGCGGCGGGGGTGTCGATGTCCTGCTCGGTGCGGGTGAGCGGCACCGATCGGCGGGTCAGGACCTCGTCGACCAAGAAGCCGATGACGCGGTCGACGTCGCGGGTGGGAACGTCGACGCCGCGGACACGGCGTTGGGCTTCGGCCTGACGTGCCAGCGCTGCCAGTAGGAGCGGTGTTCCTGGAGCGTCTCCTGGATGGTGGCGGCGGTCTCGCGGACCCACGCGGCATCGACGCGATGGGTGGGCGTCACGGGCGGGTGCAGTGCTTGGTGCAGCATCGCCTGCGCGTCGCTCTCGCTGCCGAGGACCTGCAGTGCTTGGTCCGCCCAGGTGGCGCGCTGCTCGGCGAGACTGCGTGGTCCGTGCTTGCCCTGCCGGGTCTCGAGGGTCGCCTGCTGTGCCAGCTGCACGGACTCCACGGGGGAGGGCGGGCGTCCGTGGGTGGCCTGGAACGAGCTGGCCAGTTCGGCTCGTCGCTCTTCGATGCTGGCTCGTCGGTCCGACCACCGGGCAGCCAACGCCGGGTCGACGCCGACGATCTCGCGGGACCGGACGC
Organism: Cellulomonas sp. P24; assembly: GCF_024704385.1. NCBI lineage: Bacteria > Bacillati > Actinomycetota > Actinomycetes > Micrococcales > Cellulomonadaceae > Cellulomonas > Cellulomonas sp. P24. The sequence continues at coordinate 5,669 of NZ_JAJDFX010000001.1, read as the reverse complement.
TTGCGCGGGTCGTCGCCCTCGCGGGACCTCGAACCGCACACCGAGGGTGTCGGTCAGGTGCCGCTCGAGCGCAGTGTTGTAGGTCTCGGACGCGGCGACGGTCGCGGCGAACATGAGCCGCCCGTCGATGGCCAGCCACCGACCGCCCTCGCGGGTCTGGACCTTGTTGGCGACGGCGACGTGGCTGTGCAGGTCGGGGTCGCCGGCGCGGCTGTCGCGGTGCGTGAACGCGGCAGCGACGAGGCCGCGGGTCTCGACCTGTCGGACGCCGTCGGTGCCCTCGCGGGTGAACAGGGCTGTGCTCTCGAGGAACGTCAGCGCGTCCCTGACCGCCGCCTGGTGTGCCCGTTCGATCGCGGCCGCGGTCGGTCGGTCGGCGATCGCCCACAGCGTGCTGACGCTCTTGACCGGGGAGAACGTGAGGTCGTAGCCCGCGACAGCGTTGGTGCGTGGGCGGGAGTGCTTGGCGATCGTTGCCGCGAGCTCGCGGGCGTCGGCGGGCTCGCGGCCGTGCTCCTCACGGAACATCTGGGCCGCGACTTGGGTGCGAATGCGCGCCCTGTCGTCCAGCGGCACCGGGTCGGCGGAGCGTACTCCGCGGGTGGCGTTGAGGGCGGCGACCTCCTTGCCACGCGGATCCGGAACGCGGAGGTGTCGTTGGCGTAGACCCGGAATGGGTTGCCCAGCCACGTGGCGGTCTCCTGCTCGCGCTCGCTCAGCCCGGCCCCGGCGGCTGCGGCGCGCAGCTGCTCGGCCAGCGGGTGCTTGCCGGCGCCGAACAGATTGCGCATCTGCTCGGCGGTGACCTCGTCGCCCTCGTGGAGCCCGTCGATGCCGGCCACCCCGGACCCGATCCAGGGCCGGGGGCCTCGCCTTTGGCCGAGTAGTAGGACGCGAGGCTGGTGTGGCCCTTCTCGGTCGCGTCCTGGGCTGCGACCTGGCGGGTCAGGTAGTCGTACCCGCTCCCGGCCGTCAGCTTGTGGATCGACATGGTCACATCCGCCGAAGGCGTCCGGGGTGGCCTCGGCGATCGAGAGATGGCCGGTCAACTCTGGGTTGACTGACCGCCTTCCTCCCGGGAATGCAAGAGGTGTGTGGGGCAGCGCTTTGGTGGCTTCGGGTCGTGTCGGGGCGGTGCGGTCGCTGGTCGTCGGTCGTCGTCACGTAGAGGGGACGTCGTCGGCGGTGCGTGGGCTGGTGCTGGTGAGCGCGTGCGGGCTCGTGTCGGCCTTCGGAGGTGAGGTCACACGAGTAGGGGAGTCCCGATGGCGGATCAGACGGCGAGGCAGCGGGCGCGGCGGACGGCGCTGGATGCGCAAGCGCGGATGCGGGCGCGGAGGGTGGAGCAGGAGGCGGCGGCGCGACGCGCTCGGGGTGGTGGTCGTCTCGGCGCTGGCCGAGCGGGACGCGGTGGTCACGGCATGCGAGGCGCGCGCCGGGGCGGCGCTGGTGCAGATGACCGAGCAGGAGCGACTGACCCTGGCGGAGGCGGTCGAGTGGTGCGGCGGCGCGGACCTGTTCACCGTGCGCGAGGCGGCGCGACTGCGGCAGGCGGCGCAGCCGGCGGCCGTCGCCGGGCCGGTCCGGGTGGCTCGGGCCCCGCGGGTAGTCGCCTCAGCCAATTGAGCTTGCCGCGCCGACCGACGGTCCCTGCTGTTCTCGCGTGGAATGGGGCCGCCGGCAACTGCGCAATCTGTCCGGCAATGCCTAGGAGGCGCGCGATCGGTGCGGGCTCCAGCCGCCCCGTCAGCGCCTGATCGATTGGTGCGTTCGTCAGCGAATCACAGTCCCGTGACAACCGGACGGAACCAACCCAGGAGGCGCGCTGGTGGGACATCGCATGCGTTTGACTGCCGGCTTGAGGCTGTCGCTGTGACCGCTTGCGTCGCTACTGGCTGGTCAATCGTTGATCGGCGCGGCGGGACATCGATCGGCGTGTCGCATCACGTCGAGCTGGTCACCACGTCGGCGTGGCGTATCACCACCGACTTCTCCGACACGGTCGGCCCGACCGCTGACCAGCGCTGGCTGAGCAGCGGCACCATCCCGGGTGTCGGCACCCCGTGGGCCGACATGGTGCGCTACGCCCTCCTCGACCTGCACCAGCTGAGCGAACCCGTCGGTTTGCTCGCCGCAGGTGCGGGCGAGAACTGGGGGTTCTCGTGGCCGCGCGACAACGCGTTCGCGGCGGCGGCCCTCGCGAAGACCGGACATGCTCACGAGGCGGAGCAGATCCTGGGCTTCCTCGCGAGCGTGCAGGGCGACGACGGTGGGTTCCAGGCCCGGTACCTCCTCGGCCGTGACGACCCACCCGATCGACGTTCCCAACAGGCTGACGGCGCGGGCTGGGCGCTGTGGGCACTCGACCAGGTCGCCGCGTCGAGCAGCGACCCTCGCGCGACCGCCGCCCAGTTCCAAGGTCTCCTGGAGTCTGCGACTGGATTCGCGCTCGACCAAGTCAGCGACGGATCCCGCCTACCGCCGGCAAGCTCGGACTACTGGGAGCAGCGAGAAGCCAACCTGACGCTCGGCACCGCGGCGCCGCTGCTGGCAGGTTTACGGGCGAGCGCGCGGCTCTACGCAGTTTTGGACGACCCCCGTTGCCGCGGCGCGGTCCAATCAAGCAGCTGACGGACTCGAGCGCCTCATCGCACAAGGCTTCCAGCCCAACGGGTACCAGCGCTATGAGACCTCCGGTGGGACCGACGCGGCCATCTGCTTCCTCATGCCACCCTTCACAGACCGGCCCTCGGCTGGTGTGGTGACCGCATGGCGGCGCTACCAGGTCGACGCGATGCGGCCGGCCGGTGGACTCGCGCCCGGCGCGGGCTGGAAGCAGGACGGCCTCTCCTGGACCCCGGAGACGGCCCTTGTCGCCCTGGCCGCGGCATCCGACAACGACCCACTCGTGGCCGGCCACTGGCTCGACTGGCTCAGTGCGCACCGGACCAGCTGGGGCAGCCTCCCGGAGAAGGTCAACTCCGACGGCACTCCCGGCGCCCCCGCACCCCTGGCCTGGACGGCCGCCAGCGTCATCCTCGCCGTCGCCGCACTCGACGCACACGGCGCCCTCGACCACGTCCAAACGCTGAATCGCGTCGACGCTGCTGACGGCATTCATTCGAGCATCTGAATGTAGGACGGGCTCCGGCATGGGCCTCATCTCCCTCGCGGACGCGCATGAACCTTGAGGTGAGCGAGGACATCCCCTCGCCCCGCAGGCCTCCGCGAGCTCGACATCAATGGACACAACCAGGCCGCTCACGGAAGAGAAGTGTCCAGGGGTGCCCCAGGGCCGTTGTCACCGGATCGCGGACAGCAGCTCTGCTTTTGAGGTCGAGGCCGTCGGGCCGCGCGCCGTCGCATGCCGGCGTCTGGCGCGCGTCGGCGCAGGTGCCGTCCGCATCGATGAACGTCCCGTCGTCGGACACGTAGAAGATCCCGCGCGCCCGCTGCCCGACCGGCACCTGGGCGTCGGCGACGGCGAGGTAGACGCGAGCCCCCGAGCCACCGGGGTCCGCGAACGTCGGCACCTCCACGGCGTGCACCTTTGTGCCCGACGGGTCAGTCAGGTCGCCGGAGGTGAAGAACACGACGTGGGCGCCGGGCAGCCAAGCGGGGACGACGCCGGCCATGACCCGGTTGGCGACGGGCAGCCCACCAGCGTCGAGGCCGGGATCGCCCACGTCGTACAGCGTCACGGCGGACGGGTCCACGACCCGTCCGGACGCTGGGGCCGTCGGCGCGGGTGACTCGCGGACACCGGCCCACGCGACCACGAACGAGGCGGCGGGCGCGTCCGCGGGGCCGACGACGATCCGGAGAGCGTGATCGACCTGCACACCCGTCCCAGCGGTCGTCTCGCTCAGATCGGCGGCGGTCCCGGCGGCGAGGGTCACGGGGGTCGGTGCCCTGCGGTGTGCGCACGGCAAGGCCCGTGCTCCATGCTGGGCCGTCGCCCGTGACCGCACCGACCGCCGTGACACCAGGGGCCAGAGTCTCCACGCTCTCCGCTGACACTGCGGGCGCCTCCGTGGGCCCGCGGGTGCGACCGTGGGCGACGACATCAGGGCGCCCGGCAGCGCCAGGGCAGCGACGGCCACGGCGACTCCGGCCGCAATGCCCCCCGCAGTCAGTCCCAGGGTGCGGCGACGCCGCGCTCGGCGGCTGCCGGCCAAGACCGCGACGGGCTCGAGGCCCGAGTGCAGTCCGTCGAGATCGAGACCGGCTCGCAGCCTGCCGGCGAACTGTTCCGTGTCCGTGCTCATGACCCCATCCCCTCCGACGTGCCGACCGTTGCGCGCAGCCGGGCGAGTGCCCGGGACGCCGTTGATTTGACGGTGCCGACCGGGATGCCCAGCTCGGCGGCGACCTCGTCCTCGCTCAGCTCCAGCAGGTGGCGCATCACCACGATGCGCCGCTGCTTGACGGGGAGGGCGAGGAGCGCGCGGACGACGGCGTCGCGGCTGTCGACCCGTCCGCTCCGCGCGGGCGTCGTCGGCCAGGTCGAGCGCGGTGCCGGTGAGCACCTCCCGACGGGTTCTACGCCAGGTATCGATGCGCAGGTTCGCCAGGATCCGGCGCGACCACACGAGCGGATCGCCGTTGCGAGCAGACCGCCACGACCGCCACGTCCGCTCGAACGTCTGCTGCACGAGGTCTCCGGCCCGGTGCGGGTCCCCGCACAGCAGGTAGGGCCATCCGATACAGCGGATCCTTCGCCGATCGCACGAAGTCCACGAACCCTCGTCGTGGTCACTGCAATCGGGCTCGAGTGACTGACCTTCGACGTCGTCCGCCTCGGGCGGCAGCCACCGCCGCCCGTTGCTGGATCTGGCCCAAGCACGCTCATACTCCTCACACGTACCGGTACGACCGGACGTTCCATCTGGCGTCGATCTGCCTCTCGCTGGTGCCCTTCTCCGCTTATGAGCCTCGATTCGAACCTGTTGCCAGCCGAAGCCTGGGTGTCGGCGCCGCGAGTTCAGCGGGGGCTTGAGGGGTAGGGCGTCCTGAGGATCATGACGTCGTATTGCATTGAGGTGTGCGTCCTCAAGCACGTACTCGTGGACGAACCGGCAGATGAGCTGGAGTCGCCATTGGCGGCGGCTGGATGATTACGTCGGGCCACCTGTCGAGACGTGCCGGTCTCGCCCAGATGCCGTCCGGTTTGCTCGAGCGCGACGTACTCGGGGAACACACGCGCGATGGTGGTGCCGAACAGTGTCAGGCTTGAGCTCGTGGACGACGTCGGGGTCGACGAAAATCGACGAAAGGGTGTCGTCAGCGGCCACTGAGACGTGAGTGATCCGGGATCGCGTTCAGCGCCGAGGTCTTGGCGGCACAGGCCGGGCACGGGCGCATGCACCGGACGCGACGTGACCCAGCGGAAGCCAGCAGGACGCGACCAGTGCCGCCGCCACGAGTGACCGGTATGCGGCGGATCGATCGACTTGAGGCTCCACCGCCGTCAGGCGCGGATGCGGCGCACGGCGTCGATGGTCGCGAACGCCATGATGACGGTCACGGTCGCGTTGTAGTGCAATCCTGGACCCCAGTACGTCTCGTTGGCCGAGGTGAGCCGGGAGGCAAGCGAGGGCAGGGCGATCAGGGCGAGTGGTGAGCGTGCGGCGATCCCGAGGCTCAGGCGAGCAGGACCAGGACGAGCA